>NZ_JBHVST010000005.1:207496-248582 GCF_042885015.1 Streptomyces sp. NPDC058086
CAAAACTCCCCCCCGAACTTCTACCCGGGCGCGGGCCGGGGGCGGCCCCCCCGGCACCCCCAAAACCCCCGGGGGCCCGGGGGCGCCGGGGCCCCCCCGGACCCGGGTGGTCGAGCAGCGAATCGGATCAGTAGGAGAGATCCATGGGAGAGATCAGTAGGAGAACTGCTGGATCTGGCTGCCGTCGCCTGCGTACGTCCAGCCGGTCCGTGTTGCCGGGTCGAGCTGGATGACGCGCTCGTGGTGGTTGTTGAGCCGACCGTTGTAGTTGCCGAACAGCGGGTACTCGACGCCGGTCACGGTGCCCACCGTCTCGCCCGTCTTCGGGTCGACGACGGCGATGCGGCCGGTGGCGTTGTTGTCGGTGAAGCCGTACTGCTGAAAGCCGCCCGTCGGCTTCAGGTTCGGGTACCGGAAGGCGAGCAGCGCCAGTTGGTGCTCGCCGTCGACGGCGAGCGCGAGGGCCCCCTGGGCCGCTCCGAGGTTCACCGGGTCACCGCCGCCGAGCTGCCCGAAGTACCCGGTGCCGGGGAAGTTGACGCTCAAGGAGTGATACCACGTTTCGTAGAGGTTGCCCTTCTGGTCGGAGGCGAGGTCCGCGGCGCAAGGGGTCCCGCCTTGGCTGTGGGTGACCGTTCTGGTGTCCAGGTTGACCGTTGCCACTGTGCCGGAACCGATCGAGGCCAAGCAGTTGATGACGCTCCCGGTCAACTGCGCGGAGAAGACTCCGGTCGACTCGTCCACGTCCAGCAGGCCGTACCTGGAAAAGCCGTTCGGGGTGGGGTCGAGCTGGAGGGGGGTGCCCAGAGCGCCGGTCGCCGTGTCCACGGACAGGACGAAGCTCGCCCCGTCGCTCGAACGGTAGGCGAGCACCGCGGCACGGTGGCGTTCGGCGTCCACGCGCCCGCCCGTCACGAGGTACTGGTCGTCGACCCGGACGGAGCTGCCGACCTCCTGACCGGTGCTCGTGTCGTAGGTCTCCAGCCACTGCTGGCCGGTGGTGGTCTGCTTGTGCAGGACCAGCGCGTGATGGGCGGAGTCGACGCCGAACACCTCGTAGATGGAGCCGTACGCGGGGTCGCTCGTCAACTTGCGCCCATAGGTCCCGGTGGCGGCGTTGTAGTCGTACACCGAGCCTTCACCGGTGGGGCTCTCGACCGACGCGACGGACGTGCCACCAGGGACGATCGCGAAGTCGGTCAGATTGGTGCCGTCGGGGGCCAGTCCGTCGTCGTATCCCAGCAACGACGTCGGCGAGGCCTGCCCGACTATCTTGCCGTGCTCGTCGACGGCGAACACCCGCAGGTCGTAGTTGACCGATGAGGGCAGCTTGAGCGCCCGTGCGTCGAGCGTCGCCGTGCCTTGCGTGCCCTTCAGCGAGTGGTCGAGCGTGGCCGGGCTGTCCACTCCGTTGTGGTCGCGGGCGGTGCCGTTCTGGTTGCTGACCAGGTTGTACGAGTTGTACATGTTTGGCCCGGGCGCGGAGAACTCCAGCAGCGTGCCGGTGGCGCCCTTGACCCCCGATACGTCGTAGTGCACTGAGAACTGCGGTGCGGCCCGGTTGATCTCCAGCAGGTGACCGAACTCTCCGGATGTCTTCGAGGCCAGGGTCGGCGCTGCCGGGCGTTGCGAGGGGTCACCGCCGTCGACCCGGATCGAGGCGAACTCGCCGTACAGCGGGCCACGCTTGGAGTTGCCTGTGGGGTTCTCGAGGATACCGATCCCGTAGATGCCGCCGCCGGCGGAGAAGGCGCCGGCCGGGACGGTGACCGTGCCGCGAAGTGCCGTCAGCGGGGCGGTGTAGGAGGCGGAGAAGATGGGCGCCGCCGCGGGGTTCCAGTGGCCGACTCCCGACACGACCAACTTCGGCGAGCTGACGTTCCGTACTCCGGTGAGGTCGTAGCTCACCTGCACGGAGTGCCCCGCCTTGACGACGGGCTGGACCACCGGGGCGAGCGACTCGACGTAGCCGCCGTCGGTGGGGCCGAAGGTCAGCTCGTGGGTGGCCGAGGCCAGCACCCGGTGGCCGCGGCGCACCTCGAAGGTGAGCGAGACCTGACGGTCCGTCGGGGAGATGACCGGAAGTCCGGCCGCGGTCAGCATCTGCGTGGGGGTCAGCCGGATCGCCGACACATCGGAGGTGAACTCTTTGTTCCCGATGCGCAGCACGTAACTGACGCCCTGCCGGCTGGACAGGCCGGTCACGTCGGCGCCGATGGTCACCGGTCCCACCAGGCCCTCCCCGGTGGCGCTGGAGCCCATGCCCGGTCCGGCCAGGTCGATGCGTCCGGGGTCGGTAGCTTCCAGGTACGAGGTACCGAGTCCGCCCATGGTCTGGCGGTGCGCTACTGAGAGCCGGACGATGCGGGGCGTGTCCGTGTCGGCGTGGCTGCCGTGCACCTTGGCCAGGACCGCCTGCACAGCGGCTGTGACGTCGAGTTGCGGACCCACGTGCAGCGGCTGGTCGATCTGCGGCGGCGTGGGCACGGCCCGGCCGGTGCGCTCCAGCAGCGAACGGACGTCATCGGGCGACGGGTGCTGCCCGGTCAGCCGGGAGGCCTGCAGCACGACCGCGGCAGCGGCCGCGATCTCGGGCGCCGACGCCGAAGTGCCTCCGCTGAGGACCTCCGTCACGGACTGCGCGCTCTGGCCCTGATGCTCGAAGGCGGGGATGCCGTCACTGGGCGCCGAGACGTCCACGCGCGTGCCGAATCCTGAGGAGAAGACCCCGGAACCGTTGAGCCGGGTGGTCGCCCAGGTCCCGTGGGCCGACGCGGCTCCGCCGTTCTGCGGCGGCACGGACAGCGTGTCGTCGGTCGTGGTGCCGCCCGCGGCGATCGCGCCGGAGTCCAGCACCTTGCTGGGCGTGGTCGACAGCTGGTCGTCGTCGATCCGGGTGGTGTCGGCGGCCTTGCGGGTCACGTTGGTCGCGGTGCTGCCGCCGTCAGGCCCGACGGCCGCGTTGGTGTACAGCCTGGTGCCGTCGTTCGACGAGACCACCACGGTGATGCCGTACTGCTGCACGATCGACGCGATCACGGCCTGCTGGACCGGGTCGTCCTCCAGGTAGCGGCCGGGGAGCCCCTGAGCGTCGGTGCCGTAGCCGAGGCTGGCGGTGATCACGGCGGGTCGCGGCTGCTGCCGGGCCGCGGCCAGCAGCGCCACCGCGATCTGGCTGAACGTCGGCTGCTGCGGGACGACGAGCCGGTATTTGGCACCCGGGGCGATGCCCAGAAGGTCGGAGGGCCCACTGCCCTGCATGCCCGGGCGCTGCAGATCGTGCGGAAGCGGCGCCATCACTGAGAAGTCCAGCAGCACCTCACCCAGCGCGGGGTCCTGCCCCTGGGCCGAGCCCGTCGGGTCGAGTGCGCCGGTCGCGTCCGCGGTGTAGGTGGGGATCAAGGGCATCGAGGGGATGTCCAGGTACCGCTGGCCGTTCTGGACGACGGTCGTCGGCCCGCTCCCGGCGAGGTTGGGCGTCCCCGCGTCGGTGAGGTCGCCGACCGAGACGTTGGTGATGGTCTCACCGGTGCCGGGCAGTTGGCCGAACTTCTGCTTCAACACACTGAAGGCACCCGTCGCGTTGACGCCGCCGGCGTTGAGGAAGCTCTGCAGAGAGGTGCCGAGAGCCGCGTTGCCGGGCACACCGTCGGAGCCGGTCGCTGCGCTGTTGTGCCCTTTCGCCGACGAGCCGGCCTTCCCCGCCGTGGCGCCCACCGAGGAGGGCAGCGGCACGGAGCCGGTGTTCATGGGGGAGACGGTCTGGTCGGGCTCGGCGTAGACGACACCGGGCGTGGCGGCCAGCGTCCGGGCCGCCACCTTGGCGTCGCCGCCGGCGAGCTGGACGACCTGGACCCTGGACAGGTCGATCGCCCCGGAGCCCAGCTTCGCCTGGGCGGCTGAGCGCAACTGCTGGGCCTGGGCGGCCGCGAGACCCGGTATCAGAGGCCGCATGGAGACCGCGCCGGCCCGGTGGAGTGCGGTGTTGACCACGGTGTCCGAGGTCAGCGGGGTACGGACCTGCAGATTGCGCTGCTTGCCCAGCGACGTGCCCGTCACCTGGGTGGCCGAGCCGAGTACCACCAGGACCTGATGAGGGCTGTTCTTCGCCGACTGCGCGGGCGTGGGCTTCAGGAACGAGCGCCAGGGACCGAGCGCTGAGGATCCGGGGGTGGAGGGCAGCGCAGCCCCCGCAGACGTACCTTTCGCGACGGAATCGGCCGCTGGGGTCTGGGCTCCGGTGGCCGCCGCGTACTGCACGGGTGTGCCGAGCAGTACGGCCGCGCTGGCTATGGTGGCGACACCGCGAGCGATCGCTCTTCTCCGCCGTTTCATGGGCACTCCACTTCTCGCAAAAGAACTCAGGAGGAAGCACAGAGAAGGCGCCACCCCCCGGACAGCGCCCACGCCTTGGGGAATCTGTCAACCTGGCGAAGCCGGCACAAGATCGTGAGGGCGGCGGACTTACGCCAACTGGCAAGAAGTCGCCACCGAAACGGCTTGATTGCGCGGCATTCAACGTGCTGAGCAAGACGGAACCGCGGTCCTCTCGCGGTGGCGTTCACCCGCGCCGCATGAACCAGCCGCTCACCGATGCCGCGTCGGCGCCGACGCCGACGCCGACGCCGGGCAACGTCGTCCTCGCCGGGCCGCCGGCGCGGGCAGGAGCACAGTGACGCGATGACGGCCGTCGCCCAGCGTCCCGCCGGCACTCCGCGTACTCCTGACACGTCATCCGGCAAGGATTGGATCGCGTCCTGTCTGCCGGAGCCACATCACAGAATGAGACGGCCGTCGGATGCCATGGATGCTCCGGCCCAACGGGTATTCGGCTCCGCCGCGGGCGGCTGCCAGAAGCTGTTGCCGTTTACAAGGCTGTTGACACTTGGCCGCCCGGATCTCCGCGACAACTCGACCGCTGATGGGGACAGGCGACTTGATCCTTTGTAGGACGGTGCCGGCGAAGTCGTGTCACATCCTCTTTTCGCGGCAGTTCTTCAGGCGACGGTCGCGAGGGTGGCCGGGACCGCCTCGGTACATCGGCGCCGCCGGACCAGGCGGCTTCCGGAGGGCAGCCAGGCGCCGCAGCACAGAGCCCGCCGGAGGGCACCTCCTTACCGGAAGGGACGATGTCGATCACGACACGAGCCGCACAAGGCGACAGAGGTGGCCGTCTCCCGCCAGCTGGCGGAAGCCGCCATGGAAACGGTGAGAACGCATGGCATTCAACGTGCTGGGTCTGACGGACGAAACAGAGCGAGCGTACGCCGTGCTGGTCGGCCTGCCGCGGGCCACGGCCCGCGAATTGGCGGACGCCTGCGGCTTGTCCACGCCGGCCGTGGCACGGCTCTTGGCCGCGCTGGTCAACAACGGCCTGGCGACACGAGCGGCCGGGCGGCCACCCCGGTTCACCGCGGTGGCACCCGATGTCGCGGTGACCGCCCTCATCCGCCGACGGGAAGAGCAACTGGGCGAGGCCCGGTTGCTGGTGCACCAGTTGATGGACGCTCACCGCGAGGCATCCCGGATCAGCCACCCCGACATGCCGGTCGAACTGCTCACCGACCGCACCGACGTCATCGCTGCGGTACGGCGGCTGACCGCCGAGGCACGCCGCGAAGTACGGGTCTTCGACCGGCCCCCGTATGTCGACCGCCCGGGCAGCAACTTCGAGGGACAGATCCAGCAGCAGCGTGCGGGCGTGGCGCACCGGGTGGTCTACGACCGTGCGGCGGTGGCCTGGCCGGGCCGTCTGAGCGACGACATCCTGCCCAGCGTCCGGGCCGGCGAACAGGCGCGGGTCCGAGCCGAGTTGCCGCTCAAGCTCGTCATCTGCGACAGCCGGGACGCTGTTATCCACTTCAGTCTCGCGCCGGGCGGACAGTCTGCCGCCTACCTGGTGCACAGCTCGCCGATGCTGGTGGCCCTGGAGTCACTCTTCGAGGCGGAGTGGGAGCGAGCCGTTCCGGTGTCCGTGACGGGCCAGGCGCCGCACGCCGGTACCGCGGAGGAACCTGCGGCCGACGGACCCGACGTGGAGACCGGCCACCTGCTCACGCTGCTCGCCGCCGGGCTCACCGACGCCGCGATCGCCCGGGTCCAGGGCTGGAGCGAGCGCACCACGCAAAGGCGCATTCAGCGTGTGATGGCCCAGTTGGGTGCCCCCACACGCTTCCAGGCCGGCCTCCTCGCGGCTCACCGCGGCTGGCTGTGACCATGACCGCCGCACCCGAGTGCAGGGCGGTCTCGGCGGGAACTCACGTCGTTACGAACCGCTGACGAAGCCACCAGGTTCCGTTCTCACGAACCTTGTCCATGGGAACACCTTGCCCACCAGCCTAAATGATGTCTGGATGAAATGAGGAAACAAGTTCCATTTCTCTCTGTCTCCTTTGGCTTATTTCAACTCCTTGGTGCAGTTGACTCGCCTCAGGAAATCTCAATAGCGTGCACATGACCAAACTTGCGACAGGGGGAACTGACCCGTGCACAGAAAAGCGATCAGCCTGTTCTTTGGAGCCGCGACCATCGCGGGCACCGTCGCCATGGGTGGCGCAGCTGAGGCGGCGACGCCCAACTCGACAACAGCGGACGTGACGCACCACGTCGTCTGGCAGTCGGGCAAAGTAAGCCCCATGCATGTCCCGAACCACGGCTTCAACACGTACTCCTTCAACGGGGTGTCCTGGCGTGCAACGGTCACCGTCGATTACGGCCGCACCGGGGCGTGGACTCACTGCAGTGATGGCACGGACATCCATGGCCCGCTGCAGGGGCCCGGTTTCTGGGACTTCGGGGGCAGCTGCAGCGGTCACGGCACCATCACTCAGTACGGCTGGTATGACGGCTGATGATTCTTCCGGAGGCGCAGCGGAAGATTGACTGCACCGAATAGGCGGCAATGGCGGTGTACCGGAATCTGATTCATCGCCCGGTACACCGCCACCCGTGCAGGGCCACACCGAATTTCGAGTTTCCCTTTTCGGTCGCGCGCGTAGCGCTCCGCTGTGCTGTCCTCTGTGCACCGGACGTACGTCGATGTACTGGCCTCTGACCGGCTGTATCCCAGATCCGTACACGGTGCGGGGTTGCCTCGTCGGCGGTCCAGTGCTTGGCGGCCGAGAAGGGCCGCCCGCTCACACATTCCGTGCACGCGTGTGCGGAGCGCCGGCGGCAATGGCCGAAGACCACGAACACGCCCGAGGGGACTGCACCTGCCCGCACCCGTGGCCCGCACTGGCCACGGTCATCGAAGGGTGCGTCGGCTAGCGGACGACGTGGACCGTCACTGGCGTGGAGGTGCGGTCCGTCTTCGGGTGCTGGTGGTGCTTGTCGGTCGAGTACAGCACGGAACGGAACTGCAGCTCGCCCGTGTGCGTGGCCTTGACGTTTGCGCGCGCATCGCCGTTGAAGCTCCGCGCGACGGGGTGCCAGTGGCCCCAGTGGCCGGGTTTGCCGGACCGCTCCTGTACGACGAGTATGGTGTACTGCTCGGCGTCGTCGTCACCCTGGCCGTGTACCTTCACGACGTGGCCGGCATGCGCGGTGTGGGGGGTGGCCTGAATCGAGATGTCGCTCTTCGCGAACGCCGGGGATGCCGCCAGTGCTGCTGAGGCCACACCCAGCGCGCCGACTACCGCGAGCCGCTTCATACCAAGCTTCATGCTCAAGTCTCCTTGGATTTCTTCGTTCCCTTTGCGTCAACCAGGTTCATAGCTGCCCAATTGGCGCGCTTTCACCGAAGAAGAGCAGTCGGCGCGCCAAGAAGTTGGCCCCCGATTGTCACTACCTCGTAACTGGTGTCGGATGACCACCGCGCTGCCTCACCGTGCACATACCGAGATGGGCGAGAGCATCGGCGGCACGGTCAAGGTTTCGGTCGGCAAGGGCAAGCAGGTCGCGCGGCTGAGGCAGGGCTACCTGCGGCTCGCCGCCGGTGAGGCGCCGGTCTGGAGCGACACGCGGGGCGACCGGAGCGCGACCCTCAAGCCGCCGTTCCGGCTGAAGCCGACGGCCGGGAAGGTCCGGCTGGCGCCGAAGTTCGAGCGGTACGAACTCGTCCGGGGGGCCGCATGACTACGAAGTCGCAGCGCGGCCCGTACGCGAAGGGAGTCGTCCGGCGCGCCGAGATCCTCCGCTTGGGTCTGTGCCGCTGCGGCGCTGCCGTCCGGCTTGACCGGTACGCGAAGCAACGCGGCCTGGTCGGAGTTCGACACCCACACCGCGCCGTTGTGCAGCTTGACTCCGTTGACGCCGAGCAGGCTCATAGGCCGTCCCGGAGGCCCAGACGGTGGGGGTTCCGCCGGCGATGGGGGCGCGCCAGATGACTCCGCGGGTGGAGTCGGCGATGTAGAACCGGCCGGTGCGCTCGTCCAGCGCCATGCCGTTGGGGAAGCTCGCGGCGCTGAGTGCGATGATGCGCTGGGGCTTGCCGCCCGGTCGGATGCGCCAGATGCCGGTGAGGGAGTCGTCGCCGGCCGCGTAGCCGACGTAGAGCGTGCCGTCGTCGGTGCGTACCAGCCCTGTGGCGAGGCTGTAGCCGAGTGCGGGGGTGTTGACGCCGCCGTCGGCCCGCTGCGGGAGGGAGGCCGGCAGCCGCCGGTGCCCGCCCCGTGTGACCTCCTCTAACTGTGCGGATCTGGACAGGACGATGTTCGGCTTGCCGTTCGGAGTCACCACCACGTTCGCCGACTGCTGTCCGGATGCGAGGTCGTACTCGACGAGGACGCGCGGATGAGAGGCGGGAAAGGTGGCAGCGGACGCGGGCTGCGTGGTGAGGGACAGGGCGGCCAACCCGGCGATGGCCGCCGAAAGGAGCGTCCGTCGTGAGTTCGAAACGCGCATGTTCATGGCTCCTTGGCTGGTACCAGAAGGGGCGTCGGGGTGAAGTCGGGCTTGCTCGTTGTCAGTCGACGGAGATCTCGGTGAGATCGATGGAGATCAGGACCGGTTCCTTGAGAGCGCGTCCGTCTTCCCGGGCGGGCACGATGTACCGGTGGGTGGGGAAGACCACGGCCCGCACCGCAGAGGATCGTCCCGGCGCCGGTGTTGAATCCTGGCGTGCCACCGCCGGTGAGCGGACCGTCCCATGACGGGACGGTCGAGACCCAGTCGTATGGTCACGTCAGGGTCCGTAGCGGAGAGCCTGTGGCCCACGCTGCGATGTCTTCGACTGCGTCCTGGTAGAACACCTCGTACAGGTCCCGGCTGACGTATCCGATGTGCGGGGTCACCAGGGCGTTGTGCAGGGAGCGCAGAGGGTGGTCGGCAGGCAGCGGTTCGCGATCGAAGACGTCCAGTGCCGCGCCCGCGATCCTCTGCTCGTTCAGCGCGTCCAGGAGGGCGGCTTCGTCGATCACGGGCCCGCGTGATGTGTTGACCAGGAGCGCGGTGGGTTTCATCAGGCGCAGTTCACGTTCGCCGACGAGCCCGCGTGTGCGCCGGCTGAGCACGACGTGGATGCTCAGCACGTCTGAGCGGGCGAACAACTCGTCGCGTGAAACGTAGGTCACGCCCTTGGCCTGAGCGTCTTCCGGCCGGAGATTCTGGCTCCAGGCGATGGTCCGCATGCCGAAGGCTTTGCCGATCTCTGCCACACGGGTGCCCAGCTGTCCCAGGCCCAGGACTCCCAGAGTGGCGTGGTGCAGGCTCGTTCCCAGGCCCAACTGCCAGCCGCCGCGACGTACCGACTCCACGTTCTGGGGGATCAGGCGGGCTGCTGAGAGGATCAGTCCCCATGTCAGTTCGGCCGTGGGGTGGGGGAAGTACCTCGTGCCGCTGACGGTGATGTTCAGCCGCCGGGCGGCATCGACATCGATCGCGGCGTTGCCGGGGCCTGTGGTGACGAGCAGGGCGAGTTTGGGCAGCCGGCTCAGTGTCGAACTCGGAAACGGCGTCCGCTCGCGCATGGCTACGATGACGTCGTGGTCGGCCAGCGCCGCGATGACTTCCGTCTCGTCGCTGAACGGCTCGTTGAAGACTTCTACTTGAGCGTGCAGGGAATCCCAGTCCGCCAGGCTCAGGGCGACGTTCTGATAGTCGTCGAGTACTGCGACCTTCATGTTCGGTCACCGGCTCTCGTGATCGGCACGCTTTCATGGTTACCAGGCGGAATCGTGCCGGCGGCCCGCTTCCGCCGTCGGCTCGCCAGTTTCCTCCCAGTGGCTTCCGTCTCCACCGCGGGGCAGGCCTCTGGTACGTTCCCTTTCCCGTTGCGGGAAGTCGGCGTAGTCGGCGGCGTCCCGGCCGTAGAAGAGGTCCGGCTTCGGTTCGTTGAGGGGCGCGTGGTCGGCGAACCGGTCGGGCAGGTCCGGGTTGGTGATGAACGCCTGTCCGTAGGCGACCAGGTCAGCCAGGTCGTCGGCCAGGGACTCGCTTCCGGCGACGAATGCGCCCGTCTCCGCCCAGGCGGGTCTGGCCTTCACACCGACACGGCGCAGGTCGACATGGACACCGATGGCCTCGATGATCTCGAAGAGGAAGCGCGCCCGGTTCTCGATCGAGCCGCCGTAGCGGTCAGTGCGCACATTGGTGCGGGGGTTCAGGAACTGGCTGATCAGGTAGTTGAAGCCGACCTGGAGCTGTACCCCGTCGAATCCGGCGCGCATGGCGTTACGGGCGGCCGTCGCGAAGTCGGCGACCGTCTGCCGGGTGTCGTGCTCCGACATCGCCAAGGGCTCCACGGTGGCTTTGCGGCCCGACGTCGGCGCCAGCGGCCGCGGGTTGACGGCCGACGGCGCGAGAGGCGGCCGGCCGTCGAAGAAGTCGGGGTACGAGGGGGACCCGGTGTGCCAGAGCTGGGCGAAGATGACGCCCCCTGAGCGGTGGACCGCGTCCGTCACCTGCTTCCAGTGAGCGATCTGCTCGTCGGTGAACAGCCCCGGTATGTCGTGCCAGCCGATCGCGTCGCGGCTGATCCACACGCCCTCGGAGATGACCAGACCGGCCGACGTACGCTGAGCGTAGTAGCCCCCGCTCCCTCCGTCGGGCCGCCACCCCCTCCGCCCGTTCTTGATGCGCGGAAGTTTGCGTTAAGGCGGATGACCGCGACTTGAGCGTCAGAGCGGTTGATGCCGCCCCGGAATGTGGCTCGGCACCCTTCCCGGGGCCTGCCGGGCTTCGCCCTTGATCATCTCGTGCAGCGCGGTTCGCACCTCTGCCTGGCTCGAGGAATCACGTGCGGCACGTGGTCCGCGACTGGGCGCGCTACGGAACGCCGTCAAGCGGAGGATGGGACGGCGCCGGAGCCGCTACTGACTCAGGGGTGGTCTCCCGCGGCTGTTCGCTCGTGGTGCTCCGTGAACGTCGACGCTGCGCTTGCCGTAAACCCCATCCATTCTGGTCACGCCACATATTGGTACTCGTGCAGGATGCCGCCGAGCTGTCCGTGTCGACGTATGTCGAGGCGGGCTATCTTCTCCGGTTCGGCGATGGGTGCGGGCAGCGGGCGCAGTGGGGCGGCGTTCGCGATGCCCTGATGGGACCGATGGCCGTCGTAGAACCTTTCGAACTCCCGTAGGGCGTGGAGCAGGTGGCGCTGGTTCCGGATCAAGGTCCGGTCCAGTAGCTCGCGGCGGCAGGTCTGCACCCACCTCTCCATGATCGAGTTCATCCGCGGCATCTGGACGCCGCTGAGCACGACCTCGATCCCCGCATCTGCGAGGAGGGTGTCGAACTGGTGAGGGAACTTCACTTCCCGATCCCGGATGAGGAACCGGGCCTGGCAACCCGCGTCATCGAGGTCCATGACCAGATTCCTTGCGGCCTGCGCCACCCAGGGAGCGGTCGGGTCTGCGGTCGCACCCAGGACCCGGATTCCGGCCGGGCTCGCGGCGGTGCCGAACCCGTCAAGAAGCCGAGGCCGGGGGAGGCCGGTGGCGGGGCAGGTCCGCGTGGACTCCCGGCAACGCCAGCGCCATGACGACCGTCGCGACGACGAGGAGCGCGCGGCCCGTCCCCCACGGCGCCATGAGCGTGCCCAGGGTCCCGCCCACGAACATGCCGCAGATGGTCGCGGTGAGGCGGGTGCGCGCGAGTCGTCGCAGCTCCCCCTGTTCGCCGTCCGGAACCCGTGGCGCGATGGCCACGTCCGCCACCAGCTGGACCAGGGACATCTGGAGGAGGAGCGTCGGCATGCCCGGTACTGCCACGCGCAGTACGACGGAGGACCTCACCCCCATGGCGAGGGCCACGACCGCGAGGGCGACCAGATCGGGATCGTGAGCGAGCGAACCCGTCCCGCGGCGCAGCAGGGCCAAGGTCCCCGCGACCGCGAGAAGGCCTCCTTCGGTGGCCAGCGCCGCCGGGAACCAGCGGCGTCCCCGCGCGGTGAGTGCGCGGATCGCGCAGGAGGTCGTGGCCACCCCGGCGGTGAACGTCGCGAGCGCGACGGCGGGCCGGATCACGGAGGCCTGGCCGGATCCGGCCAACGCGAAGGTCAGGAACAGCACATTGCCTGTCTCGAGTGCGGCGAACACCCGGCCCATGGTCAGGAAGGTGATGGCGTCGACCGCCCCCGCGACCACGGTGAGCACCGTCATGATCACGGTCGTGCGGAGCTCGGTACGGTCGACGGGGGAGGGTGTGGAGGCAGTGGGGCTTTGGGGCATGGGCAAATCTCAGCAGAGCGCGGGCCCGAGCGGTCGGTCCCGAAGTGACACGCAGGGGGAGTACCGCCGTCTGCCGCAGTCGGCGCAGAGGACGGGGCGCGACATCTTCGCGATCCGCTCCCGGGAGCGCCGACCGGTCGTCGCGACGGCATCCTTCCTGGAGGAGCATGAGTGCCGTCGGCAGCTCGGCGGACAACGCGCTCGCCGAGTCCTTCAACGCGACCTGCAAGCCGTGTCCAGGATTCCGGGTCAAGGCCCTGGTCTCGATGGCCGGTGGGTCAGGGCACACTCATGCTGCTGCGGCACGATACGCCGGGGTGAGTCCGAGTACCGCCGGCACGCATGTGACCCGAGGCTCGCGTGCACGCCCGGGATCTGGCGTGGGGCGGCGTCTATGTCCTGCTGGGTCTCGGCCTGTTGCGGATTGTCCGCAATACGCTCACCGCCCGCAGCCCAGGTTGCTGCCGCCTGCTGTGGGGGGGGCGATCACGGCACTCATTCTCGCGGCCGAAATGACGGTTGCCGTGCCGAGCGCCGGGGTCGGGCCCGGTGACGAAGCCGCCGAGGGATACCGAGATGTCAGCGATGATGCGAGTCATGCCAGGGCAGACTCGATCCGCCGCCCGAACTCGTCGCTCACGCATGAACCATGTGTGGGATGCGAACCCGACAGTCGCGGAGTAGAGGGTCGCCGGTCCGTCAGTTTCCGGTTCGCCGGCCACGCAGGCCCACGCTGATCACGCGGCCGGTCTGCCGGGCGGCTTCCGCCAGCCGTTCCAAGCGGTGCGCGGGATCGGTCAGGACGCAGAGGGCCGCCACCGGGGCGCCGTCCGCTCCAAGCAGCGGCACCGCCGTGCAGCACACCCCGCTCATCACTTCCTCCCGGTCGAATGCGGCACCACGGTCCCGGATCGCGGCGGCCTCCTGGAGCCAGGACGCGGGAAGCGGCCCCAGCAGGGGATTCGGATGGCCCCCGGCTACCAGCACCTTGCCCGCCGCGGTGAACCACGGCCAGGTCGTACCGGCCCGCAGCGGGGCCGGCTGCTCGGCCTCGCCGGGACTCCACTCCACCATCAGGGTCTCGCCCCTCCACAGCACGGCGATCCCCACCGTCATACCCGTGATCTCCACCAGACGCCGCACCGGTTCCCTCGCGGCCGACCTCAACCGGGGATGCGGCTGCCACTCGCGCCCGAGGCTGAACATCCGCAGGCCCACCCGGTAACTCCCACGGCACCGCTCCACCGCACCCAGGTCCGCCAGCTGTTCCAGCAGCCGGTACGCGGTCGTCTTGGGCAGCCCGCATTCGGACGCCAGCCTGGTCGGCCCGGCCTCCACGGCCCGTTCCACCGCTTCCAGCAACGCGAAAGCACCTTCCAGCACGCTTCGTCCGCCAACGCCCGCCGCCGAAGGCGCACCAGCCGTGGCAGTCGCACCAGCCGTGCCTGCGGCCGCACCCGCGGACTCGGGTGCCGGTGCCGGTGCCGGTGCCGGTGCCGGTGCCGGTGCCGGCGACGGAAGATATCCCGGCATGACCTCCGACCGCTGCACCGCCACCAGCATCCCCGGTGCGATCACTCCACGTCCGGTCACGCTCCCGCCTCCCCTGTCTGCCCGTTGCGCAGCCGGCAGGCGACGGCCCCTGCCGCCGTGCTCGGACGGAGCGCGGTCATCGCCCGTCCGTTCGACCGCACCCCAGCAGACTGGCACTGGAGTGTGGCTTGAAACCTTGTCGAATGCTTGTCGTCCATGGGAGGACGCTTCCCGGAGGGGAGGCAGACGACATGGTGGACGTGCAGTTGCTCGGTCCTGTGGAACTGTCGGTGGGGGGCCGCGTGGTGGAGGTGGGCCCGCCACAACGCCGTACGGTGATGGCTGCCCTGGCGGTGGACGTCGGCCGACCCGTCGCCGTCGACGTGGTCATCGAGCGGGTCTGGGGCACGCGTGCGCCGGACGGGGCGCGGGCCGCGGTGCACGCCCATGTCGCCCGGATCCGGCGGATGTGCGAACAGGCCGCCGAAACGGCGAGAGAGCCCTTACGCCTGGTGCGGCGCTCGGGCGGGTACCTGCTGGAAGCCCGCCTGGACCAGGTGGACGTGTACCGGTTCCGGCAACTGATCGACCAGGCACGGTCGGTGGAGCGGACCGACCCGGCGCGGGCGGCGCGGCTGCTGGATGATGCACTCGGCCTGTGGCGCGGAGACCCCCTGTCCGGTCTGCAAGGACAGTGGGCGGCGCGGATGCGCGAGGCCTGGCGGCGTCAGCGCCAGGACACCGCCGTCGGGTGGGCCCGCGCGGAGCTGCGCCTGGGTGATCCCGCGTCCGTCATCGGCCCGCTGACCGGCCTGCTCGGTGAGTATCCGCTGGCAGAACCCCTGGCCGAAGCACTGATGCGAGCGCTGCACGCCACCGGGCGAAGCGCGGAGGCACTGGACTGCTACGCCGCCGTCCGTGAGCGGCTGGCGGAGGAGCTGGGTGCGGATCCGGGACCGGCGCTGGGGCAACTGCACCAGGCGATCCTGCGGGGCCACCAGTCCGGGTCCGCTTCGCGGCCCAAGCCTCCGATACAGCCGCCGTCCGCGGTGGCGCGACCGGGCGAACGTCCCGCCCAACTGCCCATGGCCGTACGCGGGTTCACTGGCCGTGACGAAGAACTGGCCCGCCTCGCGGCGATCCTCGCCTCGGCGGAGGGAGACTCCGCGGCGGTGGTGATCTCGGTGGTGTCGGGCATGGCGGGGGTCGGGAAGACGGCGCTGGCGGTGCACTGGGCGCGCCGGATGGCAGGCGCGTTCCCCGACGGGCAGCTGTATGTGAACCTGCGGGGATTCGATCCGCAGGGGGCGGCGGTGCCTCTGACGGAGGCGGTACGGGGGTTTCTGGACGCCTTCGGGGTGCGGCCCGAGCGGGTGCCGCCGGACCTGGAGGCCCAAGTGGGCCTGTACCGGAGTCTGTTGGCGGGGCGGCGGATGATCGTGGTGCTGGACAACGCGCGGGACGAGAAACAGGTCCGTCCGCTGCTGCCGGGCGCAGTCGGCTGCATGGCGCTGGTGACCAGCCGGAACCGGTTGACCGGGCTGGCGGTGACGGAGGGCGCCCATCTGCTGGCGGTCGACTCGCTGAGTCCGGACGCGGCGCGCGACGTGCTGGCGGAGCGGCTCGGGGCGGGACGGGTGGCGGCCGAGCTGGAGGCCGTGGCGGACATCGTCGCCTCGTGCGCGGGACTGCCGCTGGCGCTGGCCGTGGTCGCGGCCCGTGCGGCCGTACAGCCGCGCAGGCCGTTGAGAGCGCTGGCGGATGAACTGCGGCAGGGAGGCGGCCCGCTGGACGCACTGGACGGGGGAGAGGAGGCCAGTCAGGTGCGGGCGGTGTTCTCCTGGTCCTACAGCGCGCTCAGCACCGGTGCGGCCCGGATGTTCCGGCTGCTGGCGCTGCATCCGGGGCCGGACGTGGGACAGGCGGCGGCGGCCGCGCTGGCGGGGGTGTCGCCGGAACGGGCCCGGGGACTGCTGAGTGAACTGACCGGCGGACACCTGCTGGTCGAGCACGTACCGGGGCGGTACACGTTCCACGACCTCCTGCGGGTGTACGCCGGGGAGTTGGCGGCCGCCTACGACGGTGAGCGGGTGCGGCGGGCGGCGCTGCACCGGATGATGGATCACTACCTGCACACCGCGAGGGCGGCCGATGTTCTGGTGACCCCGCAGCCCAATCCGGTGGCGACGGGGCCGGCCGCGCCGGGGTCCAACGTGGGGGAGCCCGCCGACCATGGGCAGGCACGGGCCTGGCTCGTCGCCGAGCACGCGGTGCTGCTGGAGATCGTGCGGCAGCCGCCGCCGGACTTCGACGGCCATGTGTGGCGGCTGGTCACGGTGCTGACCAGCTTTCTGGACCGGCACGGGTACTGGCAGGCCTTGCTGGCGGCCGGGCGCAGCGCGCTGGCGGCGGCCCGACGCGAGGGCGACCTCGCCGGACAGGCAGGTTCCTACCGCGGTCTGGGGCTGGCACTGGACCGGTTGAAGCGCCCGGGGCCGGCCCGGGAGCACTACCTGCGGGCACTGGAGCTGTTCGGCACGCTGGGCAGCGACGCGGGGCAGGCCCGTACACATCAGCATCTCTCGCGGATGTCGGGGGCACAGGGCCGCCCCCGGCAGGCGCTCGAGCACGCGTACCGGAGCCTGGAGCACTACCGGACGGCGGGTGACCGGGCGGGACAGGCCGCGGCGTTGAACCACATCGGCTGGCGGCAGGCCAACCTCGGCGACCACCTCGGCGCGCTGGCACACTGCGAGCAGGCCCTTGAGCTCGCGCACGAGGCCGGGGACGTGGACGGGCAGGCCCACATCCTGGACAGTCTGGGCTACATCCATCATCACCTGGGCCGGTACCAGCAGGCGGTCGACTGCTACGGGCAGGCGGCGGAGTTGTTCCGCGCCACCGGCGAGCGCCACAGTGAGGCCGCCTGTCTGCTCTGCCTCGGCGACACACACCGCAGCGCCCACCAGCCCGACGCGGCCCGCGACGCCTGGACCCGGGCCCTGTCCCTCACCGGCGAACTCGGCCTGCCCGACGACGACTCCCTGCGCGCCAAAATCCTCGACCGCCTCAGCTCCGCGGCCACCTCCGGCAGGCCGTCCGGCCACATCCCGGTCCGGCCCCAGTAAGCCGGGGCGGCGGACCGGCCGTTTCGGGCCTTCGGTTCCGCTGAGTGGAACAGGGCACGACAGGCCGTTCCACGGCCACCACACTTTCGAAAGAGTTACGACGCGCTGGCGCTGTTTTCGCACCTTTCGAGTGCCGGTTCCATCGAGCGGCGGAGGGGAGGGAACATCATGGAGAAGACCGTCGTGGAGAACGACCCGCAGATCGACGATCCGGATTCTGCCCTGGTCACAGTGGGAGTCAGCGTCAGTTTCTGACGCTGTCCAGAAGGACCCCGACCGTATTCCCGGGGGGTCTTTCAGACGCTTCCGGTGCAACCCGAGGATCCGGTCGCACCGGAAGCGTTCAAAGAACATCGGCATGGCAGGGTCACCTCGTCGGGGCGAGCCGAATGCCATGCCCGCCCTGTCACCATCGAGCGGCCGGGGGAGGAGGGTCATGGAGAAGACCGTTGTGCACAACAACCCGCAGATGGAAAACCGCGAAGACGTCGATTCGACGGTGATATCGGTGATGGTGTACGTCACCTTCTGACCAGCGCGGCCTCGCTTCCAAGCCTTGCTCCGTGCTTCCGCCCGGGAGACACGGGCTCACGCCGGAGGGCATATGAAGATCACGCTGGTCTGCATGCCGTGGGCCACGACAGCAACCCCCTCGCTCGCACTCGGGATCCTTTCGCGAAGGATCGCTGACACATTCCCGGAAATCGAGACGAAGACCGTCTACGCCAACATCGAGTTCGCTGATTGGATGGACCAGCAAGGAGGACTCGGCGCCCCGGAGTTCAGCTTTTTCTCCCTGCACAGCTACTTTCTGGGATGCGGCGACTGGGTGTTCTCTTCTGCCCTCTACAAGGACCCTTCGTGGCGGGTCGACGAGTTCACCGCCGGATTGAAGGGAAAGATCACGGACAACCAGTTGGAGACATGTCTTCGACTGCACCGGATCGTTCCCGATTTCATCGAAGCCACCGCACGGCAGATAGTCGCCGACGGTCCCGATCTCGTGGGCGCGACCTCGACGTTCCAGCAGAACGTGGCGTCGCTCGCCCTGCTGCGCCGGATCAAGGAACTGGCCCCCGGCACGACGACCGTCATGGGCGGAGCCAACTGCGACGGCCCGCAAGGGGAGGCGCTGCACCGCAACTTCGACTTCGTCGACTACGTCGTACGCGGCGAGGCGGAGCGGACGTTCCCACAACTTGTCGAGGCCCTTCGCGCCGACGGCGAGCCGGACACCTCGCACATACCCGGCCTGTGCCGGCGCGACGGCAGCGCCAGCGTGAGCAACCCGTCCACCGAGCGGCTCCTGGCGCCGTCCGAGATCCCCGCGCCCGACTTCGACGCCTACTTCGAGCGCCTCAGGCGCTCGCGAGTGCAGTCCTGGTACGAGCCGGTGCTCGTGGTCGAGGGCGCGCGCGGCTGCTGGTGGGGCGAGAAGCACCACTGCACGTTCTGCGGGCTCAACGGTTCGGCGATGACCTTCCGCAGCAAGAGCCCCCACACCTATCTGGAGGAGATCCTCACGCTCGCCGGGCGCCACCATGTGCTGGACTTCTACGCCGTGGACAACATCCTGGAGATGTCCTACCTCGACTCCGTCCTGGACAAGCTCGCCGAGGCCCCCTTCGACCTGCGCATCCAGTACGAGGTCAAGTCGAACATGAAGCTGTCGCAGATCGCCCAGATGCGTGCGGCGGGTGTGGTCAGCGTCCAGCCGGGCATCGAGAGCCTCAGCAGCCGCGTGCTGAAGATCATGGACAAGGGCGTGAGCGGCACCCACAACATCCGGTTCCTCCGGGACGCCGAGACCCACGGGCTGTCGGTGGCGTGGAACTACCTGTACGGGTTCCCGGGTGAGACCCAGGACGACTACCTGCCCCTCATCGAGCAGTTTCCGGCCCTGCACCACCTCCACCCCAGCACCGGAGCGAACAGGATCGCGCTGGAGCGTTTCAGCCCCTACTTCGACCGCCCTGAGTTGGGCTTCGCCGACCGGCACCCGAACCCGCAGTACCAGATCACCTATGACCTCCCGGAGGCCGAACTGGCCGATCTCGCCTACCTGTTCGACACCCCCGCCCAGGGCATCGACCGCAAGCTCGCCGAACGGCTCGCCGAAGCCCTTCAGGAGTGGGCCGACAACTACATCCGCAGCAGCCTGTCCTACGTCGACCTCGGTCACCGCATCACGCTCACCAACTCCCGGCCGGGCTTCTCCTGGCGGTCCATGACCCTGGAGGACCCCGTCGAGGCCGAACTGTTCCGCGCCCTGCACGACCCCAGGTCCGTCGCTCAACTGGTACGCCGCGCGGTCCAGGTCGGTCGCACCTGGGACGAGAACCGCGTCGAGGCCCTGCTGGGCGACTGGCGACGACAGGGACTGATCTTCGTCGAGGCCGACCGTGCCGTCCACCTCGCCACCGAGGACGAGAACCAGTTGCTGTGCCGCATCCGGCGCGACTCGCAGAGCGGCGGACCCGAGCTGGCCCTGGAACTGGCCGAGGAGTCCACATGCGTGACGATCTCCTGACCCCGCCGTCCACGACCTCGAACGGCTCGCTCCCCGCGCGTCAAGTGCACGACCTGTACGCGCGCGGCGTGCGCTACGCCGAACTCCACGAGCCCGTCAACCTGAGCTCGCCCACCCCCCGCGATCTGCGCGCCCTCGACTTCGTCCGGGTCGCCACCGCCCGCGGCCTGCTGGTGCGTTGGCAACTGCGGGCAGGCCGGCGCGCCGATCCGGCCCTGACCGCACGCGACCTGACACACCTTCAGCCCCCGGCCTCCCTCGACGGCGCCCGCCCGGCCGAACGTCTCACCGAGTGGCGCAACCGGTTCTACATCGGCCGCTGCGTCTGGCGCCGGGGCCCCGGCTTCGTACAGATCCGCGACCGGCGGGACGGAGTGCTGCAACGGTTCAACCTGCTCCAGCCCGCATATGTGCAAGCAGTGACCCTGCTGGAGCAGCAGCAGGTCAGCGGCGTCGATCCCGATGTCCTCGTGGCGCTGCGCGCCGAGCACCTCGTACTGGACTTCGGCGGCCTCGACTGGTGGGCTCCCTGCCTCATCGATCGGTGGCCCGTCCCGTCCATGGTCCTGTGACCGGTGCCCCAACCTCCTGACCCGACCTCTCGAAGGAGTCGGCATGGTCAATGACGTCGCGGCCGCGGTCCTCGCCTGCGGGGCCGTGGTCTGGCTGGTGTGGCGCGGGTTCTTCACCGCGCCGGGGTCCTTCGGCTCCTGGGCGATGTTCTCTCACATCGGCGGCTACCGCGCCCGGCTGCACGACGTACGCGACGGGCGGCCCGTCTGCCCCTGGGAGTACGAACTGCGCCAGGACCACTTCGGCTCCCCGGACGCGCTCGCCTCGCTGGTGCGCTACCTCGATGAGGAACACGGCCTGCGTGTGGTCGGGGACGGCGTACTCCTGGTGCCTTTCGGTCACCTCAGGATCGCGGTCAGAAACGGCAGGATCGTGCGTGCATGACCTGCTGCCGACCGCTTTTCCGGTCCACGGCACGGCGTCCGGACCGGCGCTGTGCTGCTTCCGCCTGATCCTGGCAGCCGCCCTGCTGTGGAAGATCACCGCCGACCACGCCTACGGCATGGCGCGGTTCTTCGACCTCCACCCCAAGTCACTGGTGCGCTGGCGGTACGAGCAGGACGACATGGCCGTCAAGGTGCTGCTGAGCCCCACGGCGTTCAAGGTCTTCTACGCCGCCCGGGCCGTGGCGGTGCTGTGTCTGCTGGCGGGGGTGCTCACCCCGCTCGCCGCGGCAGTCGTGGCCGCCTGGTGCATGTTCGAGTTCACCTTCGACCGCAAGTTCAACACCCTCTTCCTTGGCATGATGTGCGTCCCCTTCGTCTTCGCCTCCGGGGCCGATGCCTATCTGAGCCTGCAGTCGTTGCTGGACGCCCCGTCCCCGGCCGCGTTCTTCGATCCCGCGCGGGCACCCGGGCCAACAGGACCCTCCTGGCCGCAGGCCGCCGCCGTCGTGCTGATGTTCCAGGTGTACTGGAGCAGCGCCTGGTTCAAGGCCGCCTCCCGCCAGTTCACCAGCGGGGACACTCTGCAGAAGATGTTCGAGCAACTGGCCTCTCTGCGCGACGAACTGCCCCCGGGACGGCGCGAATACTATTTCCCCGACTGGTTCACGCGCCGTGTCGCCACCGCCGAACCCTCGCTCGCCGCCCGCCGCTGGCTCCTGCCCTCACTGGCGACGATCGCCGTGGAGGCCGCGCTCCCTCTCCTGCTGATCTTCCCGGCCACCTGGCCGGCGGGCGCACTTCTCGGCCTCCTCACGCACGCCGCCTTCACCGCACTGCTGCCCAAACGCCTCGTACCCTTCAGCCTCGCCTCGGTGGGCACCTATGTGCTCTTCCTTCCGCAGCACACGTTCGTGACCCTGATCGGAGGACTGATGTGACGGACCGAGCGGCGTGGGCACCCACCAGCTTCGGCGCCCGCGCGCACGACTACGACCGGCTGCGCCCCGGCTACCCCCTCGAAGCCCTCACCGGGGCCCTGGCCGCCCTGGGCGCAGGCCCGCCGGGCACCGCACTCGACATCGGATGCGGAACCGGCAAGCTCGCGGCCGCCCTGACGACGCTCGGCCACGAGGTCACCGGGGTCGAGCCGGACGCACGGATGGCGGAGGTCGCCTCGGCAGGCGGGCTGGCGGTCGAGGTCGGCGCGTTCGAGACATGGGAGCCGGACGGCAGGCGGTTCGACCTGGTGGCGTGCGGCCAGGCCTGGCACTGGCTGCGCCCCGGACAACGGACGCAGAAGGCAGCGCGATGCCTCGGCGCGACCGGCCGCATCCTGCTCGCCTGGAACTTCGGCTCCTACGCGCTGCGCGACGCGCCCCGTCTCAACGAGGTCTACGCCGCTGTCCTCCCCGGCGGCCTGCCGGCCGGGCCGGGCGGCCGGGTCTCCCTGTCGGAGTCCGACCTCGACGGCTACGCCGAGGAACTGCGATCCCACGGTTTCCGGCACGTGACCAGGACCGCCGTGCCCTGGCAGACCCGCCTCACCTCCCGGCAGTTCTGCGAACTGCTGGCCACCGAGAGCCGCCACCTCGCCCTGCCCGAGGCGCTGCGGCGGCGGCTGCTGGGCGCGGTGGCCGCCTTCCTCGACGCTGAGGAAGGCGGGGAGATCGGCGTGGACTACACCTGCCTGGTCGTGGGAGCGTCCGCCGCCGGGTGACGCCGCCGAGCCCCGGGCCGGCGGCCCGTCTCACAGGACGGTCTGCCCGTCCGGGTCGGCGCGGGACTCCGATTCCCCGCCGCCCTCCGGCGGTTCGCCCAACTGGCGTACGACCGGCACGACATGGTTGGCGACCGCCAGCAGCGCCAGGCCGACGGCGATGGCGATCAGAGGGACCTGGACTCCGAGACCGTCCGCCAGCGCCCCGCACACCACCGGGGCGAGCCAGCCGCACGACTGCGAGGCCATGTTCGCCGATGTCATGACGCGTGCGGTCATCGCGTCCGGAACCATCGCCACCATGCCGCTGGCGAACACGACGTTCAGCGGAGTCACGAAGAGGATGCTCGCGCCCAGACACAGGGCCGCCAGCCATGGCCGGGACGCCAGCAGCACGATCCCGCCGACGCCCACGGCGACCATCCAGGAGACGATCAGGATGATCCGGTAGCCGGACAGGCGTCGCACGACCCATCCGGCGGCGAGCGCGCCGCCGAGGCCGCACGCGGTGGCGATCGACTCGGCCGCGCCGATCTGCGAGGGCGACGCGCCGTGGTGCCGCAACGTGACGATGAACATGAAACCGATTCCGGTGAAGAACAGGTTCATCAGCGCCATCCACAGCAGTGCGTACCGCAGGAACGCGCTGCCCCGGATGAATGCCAGCCCCGCGCCCAGGTCGTGGCGCAGCGCAGGGCGGCCGGCGGGCCGGTTGGTGGCGTCGGGTCCCAGGGGGGTGCGCAGGAACAGACAGGCGAGGGCGACGGCCCCGAAAGAGAGGGCGTCCACGAGGAACGGTGCCCAGCGTGCCCATGAGAACAGCGCCCCGCCGAGCGGTGCTCCGGCCAACTGGGCACCGTAGTCGCGTGCCTCGACCCGGGCGAAGGCGGTCCTGACCTGTGACGCTGGGACGATGCGTTTCACCAGTGGTGTCGCCGCGCCGGCGAACGCCGCCGACGCCACGCCCTGCACCAGCGCCACAACCGCGATCAGCGGCAGCCACAGGCGCCCGGCGGCCACGATCCAGAAGACGACACCCATGGCGGCCAGTTGGACCAGTGAGGACCCGATCAGCAGAGCACGTCTCGGATAGCGGTCGGCGGCCACCCCCGCGGGCAACAGACCGGCCACCAGACCGACACTGCCGCAGGTGCCGACGCTCCCGGCAGCGGCGGCGGACCCGGTGGAAGCCAGGACCAGCAACGGGAACGCCAAGGTGGAAACACTGGTGCCCAGCCTCGACACCGCCACCCCGGACCACCAGATGTTGTAGTCCCGGTTTCGCCACAGCGGGGTGGGCTGCGGCCCTTGTGGATCGGCTTTCCGTCCGTTGTGTCGGGCCACGGTTCAACGTATCAGCCGCCTGCCGAAGCGTGTCGACCCGCGAGCAGGAAAGAGCGGGTCAACTGGCCTTAGACGGAGGCTAGTTGGCCGAATCCCTCACCGCATCCACGGTGCGGGCGACGGAGCCGTGGAGCAGGCTCAGGGATCGCTGCGGGGTGTGCGGCCGACGACAGCGCCGGACATGGTGTGCCGTTCGGAAACTCGTCGGCCGGTCAAGCCACGTATCGGTACTCACTGATCACGCCGCCCAACACGCAGGTGCGCAGGAGCCGATGAGAGGGCAAGTTGGCCACAGGCGGGCACGAGCCGAACCGGCCCGCGACGACCGGCCGTTGCCGGACGTGTGGCCGCGACGCCGTGGGCTCCCTGCGCCGGCTGGGCGCCACGGAAACGTACAAGATCACCGGCCGGTCCGCGCGTCGGCCGCCGAGCGGGAGCAGGGGGCGCGGCTGGAGGCGATGGCGGCGACGGGCCGGGTCCAGGTGGACTATCGGGGGTTGATGGTGGGCGAGTACGGACGGCTGCTGTGCGGTCACGGGAACGTCCTTCCGGTCATGGGTGATCGAAGCGCGACCGAAGCTCCTGAAGGGCTTTGGACCGTGGTGCCGAAGAAGCTGGATTCGGTGGTGTTGTCCTAGTCGTGATCGGTGGAGAGGGCGACGTGCCGCCAGGCGTCCATCTCCTTGCGGAAGGTGTCCAGTTTGGCGTCGAAGGCTTGCAGGGTGTCGGCTCCGAGCGGGAGGCGCAGGGGCGGCTCGGGGGAGGCGGCCATCTCGACCATGGCGCGCGCGGCCTTGACCGGGTCGCCGGGCTGGGCGTGGTTCAGGCTCGCGGCGGCTGCACGCATGGCGCCGACGGTGGGCGCGTAGTCGTCGATCGTGTCGGGGCCGGTGTGCAGGCTGGTGGGGTCGAGGAAGTCGGTGCGGAAGAAGCCCGGTTCCACGAGCGTCACATGGATGCCGAGGGGGGCCAGTTCGGTGCGGAGGGTCTCGGTGAAGCCTTCGACGGCGAACTTCGTGGAGGCGTAGATGCCCCAGCCCGGCGCGGTGGCGAAGCCCACGATGGAGCTGATGTTGATCACGTGGCCGGAGTGCTGGCGCCGCAGTACCGGCAGTACGGCGCGTTGGACGGCGAGCGGGCCGAACACGTTGGTCTCGAACACCGCGCGTACTGCGGCGTCGTCGGACTCTTCGACGGCGGCGAGCAGTCCGGTGCCGGCGTTGTTGACCAGGACGTCGATCCGGCCGAACCGCTCGACCGCCGCGTCAACGGCCGCCCGGATGCTCTGCGGGTCCGTCACGTCCAGCGGCACGGTGAGCAGCGCGTCGCCGGCGTCGGGAAACTGCTCGCGGACGGTTTCGGGCTTCCGCGCGGTCGCGACCACCTGGCGGCCGGCGGCGAGGGCGGCACGGGTGATCTCCAGGCCGAAGCCCCGGGACGATCCAGTGATGAACCAAACGCTCATTGTCTACTCCGGTGTTGAGGCAGTGGGCAGGTCGAAGGCTGCGCGGTTTTGGGCGATGAAGCCCTCGACGTCGAGGGGGTCGCTGCCGCCGATCGTCCTCACCAGGTCGTTGGTGCCGGCGAAGACGCCGTTGCGGTAGTCGACGGCCACGGCGAGCAGGTGCTGGATCAGGTGGTCCGGCGCGCCGCGCCCGTGCAGGATGGCGGCGAATTCGTCGAGTTCGATGGGCACGTAGGTGACTTCACGGTCCAGCGCCCGTGACATCTTCTCGGCGATCTCGTAGTGGTTGAGCTCCTCGGCTCCGTACAGCGGGTAGATCTGGCCGACGTGCGGGGCGGGGTCTTCCAGGATGGCCGCGATCACCTTCGCCTGGTCGCTTTCCGCGATGGGGGCGTGGCGTCCGTCGGCGAACGGCAGGCGCAGTTCGCCGGTTCCGTCGGCCCAGGTGTCGATCAGCCACTGGGCGAAGAAGGTCGGGCGGATGTGGGTGACGGGGACCGGGGAGTGGTCCAGGACGCGTTCGGCGACCCAGTGCTGACGTGCCGCGTTGCTGGCGGTGTTGCGGCGGGCGGAGACCTGCGACATGTTCACGATCGCCTGGACCCCGTTCTCCTCCGCCGCCTGGGCCACGTTCGCGGTGGCGTCCAGCAGGCCGGGATGGATCGGATAGGTGAAGTACAGGGCGTCGATCCCCGTGGTCGCCCGGGCCAGGGAGTCCAGGTCGAGGACGTCGCCTTCCACGACGTCCGCTCCGAGGGCGGCGAGCCGCTCGGCGCGCCCGTCGAGGCCGCGGACGAGTGCGCGGACGCGGTGGCCGCGCTGGAGCAGGAGTTCGGTGGTGTGGCCGCCGGTCTTGCCGGTGGCCCCGATCACGAGGAGGTTGCGTTCCATGAGGGTGATCTCCGTTTCTTGAGAGGGAGCTGGCGGGAACTCCAGCGTCAGTCCTTCGAACGGGTGTCGCAGAAGATGAGTGAGGCGGTGCGATGCCCGTCCAGCAGGAGGCTGTGGTTGCGGGCCCGAGCCGAGTGGCCGCGGCCCTGTGGTCAGGGTGTGTGGCGGGGCCGGAGGGCGAGCAGCGCGGTTGCTGCGGCGATGCCGGCGCCGGCCTGGACGGACCAGGCATGGTCGAACCCGGTGGTCGTGGCCTGGGGGGTGAGGGCGACGAGCAGGGCCACGCCCACGGCGCTGCCGATCTGCCGGCCCATGTTGAGTACGGCGCTGCCGGTGGTGGCGCGTTCGGGTGCGAGGGTGCCGGCGGCGGCGAACAGCGGCGCCTGGGTCAGACCGCCGGCCAGGCCGATCAGGATCAGGCCCGGGAACATGCCGCTCCAGTAGTCGGGGGTGGTGTGCACGGTCGCGATCCAGTAGCCGGCGGCGAGTGCCATGGCCAGCGTGCCGGTCACGGCGGGGGCGGTGCGTCCGAAGCGGCGCTGGATGGGGCCGGCGTTCATCGCGAAGGCGATCGAGGTCAGGGGGGCCGGGGCGATGGAGACGCCGGCGCGCAGCGGGCTGAAGTGCCAGACCTCCTGCATGAACAGGGCGGTGCTGAGCAGGACGATGGCGAAGCCGGCTGAGAACAGGAACAGGGCCACGGTGGCGGCGGTGAACGGCCTGCCGGCGAACAGCTGCTTCTCGATCACCGGCGCCTTGGCGCGCAGGGTGCGCTCGACGGTCGCGGCAGCGGCCAGGGCGGCTGCGGCGAACAGGGCCACGGTGCGGATGTCCGTCCAGCCCCACCCCGGCCCCTGGACGGTGGCGAGCACCAGCAGGCTCACGGCCAGCAACAGTGCGAGGGCAGAAGCCGCGTCCGGCACAGCGGCACCCTTGGGCTGACGCACCTCGGGCAGCAGCAGCGCGCCGGCGACGAGGGTGGCGATGCCGACGGGAACGTTGATCAAGAAGATCCACCGCCAGTCGAGGGTGACGAGCAGACCGCCGACGGGCGGGCCCGCCGAGGCCGCGATCGCGCCCACGCCCGCCCACAGGCCGACCACCAGGGTGTGCTGGCGTTTGGGGAAGCTCGGGTAGAGCAGGCCGAGCGAGGTCGGCACGATCATCGCCGCGCCGACGGCCTGGAGAGCCCGGGCGCCGACCAGCACGCCGAGGCTGGGTGCGGCGGCCGCGACTGCGGAGGTGAGGGTGAAGAGTGCCACTCCGGACAGCAGCATCTTCTTGCGCCCCCAGTGATCCGCGATCCGGCCCGCGGGCACGAGCATGGCGGCGAAGACGATGGCGTAGGCCGACAGAACCCACGACACGCTCGCGACGCCCGTGCCCGAGAACGACTGCCCGATCCCGTCGAGGGCGACGTTGACGACGAAGAAGTCGAGCTGTGCCATGAAGGCGACGGCTCCCAGCACCGCCATGATGCTCCAGCGGCGTGGGTGACCCACCTCGGTGGCGGCCGGGGCCGGGCCGGTGTGCGGTGTTGTCGCGACCGCCTGCGGTGCAGCCTGTGTGGACATCCTGTCCGCCTCCCCAGAGGAATGGGCTTGGCAGCCCTTTTCTGTCTGCCTCCAGGAGACATCTCGCAGAATGGGTTGTCAAGCCCCTTTTTGCGCTACGATGGTCACCATGACCACAACCGGCGAAGCGCCGGGCCGGAAGCTGACCGCCAAAGGCCTGGCCACACGCGAACGCATCGTCAGGGCGGCCGCCGAGCTGATCTACGAACACGGTGCGCAGAACACCAACAACGAGCAGATCCGGGAGGCCGCCGGGGTCAGCGGCTCGCAGCTGACGCGCCACTTCCCCACCAAAGAGTCCCTGGTGCGCGCGGTGCTCGCCTGGCAGGCCGACAGTATCGTCGCCCGCCACCAGGCGCCCGAGCTGGGCGAGCTGGACAGCTTCGCCGCCCTGCGCCGGTGGGCCGACTCCTACATCTCCTCGCAGGACATGCTGCGCGGCGGCTGCACGTTCGGCTCCCTGGCCGCCGAGGTCGTCAAGACCGAGCCCTCCCACCGGGACGCGGTGGCCCACGGCTTCGAGCGGTGGCAGGAGCTGTTCAAGCGCGGCCTGAGCAAGATGCGCGAGCGCGGCGAACTGCGGGCGGAGGCCGACCCGGCCGCACTCGCCCACCTGCTCGCCGCCGCATTCCAGGGAGGAGCACTGCTGGACCAGGCGGCTGGCGAGTCCACACCCCTGCGTGACGCGCTGTACGGGGCCCTGGGCTACATCGAGTCATTCGCCGCAGAACGCTGACCGTACTGCGGAGTGCGGACCCTCAAGCGCGCAACGTTCAGGAAGCGTCTGAGGTGACTGGGCGGGGCGTCTGCTGGGACCGGGACCGTGCCGTGAGCGGGAGTCCTCCGAACGCGTGATCGGCAACGCGCTCCAGGGCGGCTGAGTCGAGCCCGGCCCTGGCCATCACTTCCATGCCGCGGTTGACGGTCATGAGCAGTTGGCCGATTTCGGAGGCGTCCGCCTCGGGTTCGAGGTCGCCATGGCGCTGTGCAGCCTGAACGCACTCGGTCAGTGAACCCTCGATTCTCCTGAGGGCCTGTCGGACTCGTTCGTTGGCCCGCGGATCGTGGTCGACGCCCTCGATGACGAAGCCGGTCACCATGCAGCCGAGCCGGTCGGGGTCGTCGTGGACGAATCGCGCCGACTTCACGAGATATGCCCGCAGTCGTTCCAACGCGGTCTCGTCGGGGCCTTCGAGTACGGCCGCCCAGGCGGTCTCATTGCGGTCGCAGTACGCCTCCAGCGTCTGCAGGTAGAGCTTGCTCTTGTCGCCGAAGGCGGCGTAGAGGCTGCCGCGGCCCAGCCCGCCGGCCTTGGCGATGTCGTCAACGCTCGTACCGGCGTATCCGGTACGGCGGAACTGTCGCTCGATGGCCTGTACGACCTTGTCCTTGTCGAATCCTGGTGGGCGTCCCATGGGGCCAGTTTACAGGTCACACGAGCATTCTTGACATGTCGTTCCAGAACTTCGTAGGGTTCTTGACGGAGCGGTCCAGAACTCTGCCGCCAGTCACTCACGGCATCCCTCAAAGCCCACGGAACGGACGAGACGCATGTCTTCGCAAGATCAGATGGCCCCTGCGCGAGCGCAGACAGAAGGCGGGGGTACATCGAGAGCACGGCCGGCCCTCATCCTCGCTGTGCTGGCCATGGCGAGTTTCCTCGGCCAACTCGACGTGTGGATCACCAACGTCGGTCTGCCGAACATCGGGCAGGGCTTGGGTGCGACCTCTCTGTCGGACCTGAGCTGGGTGCTCAATGGCTACGCGATCGTCTTCGCCGCCCTTCTCGTCCCCGCGGGGCGGCTCGCCGACCGCTTCGGACGCAAGAGCGGCTTCCTTCTCGGCATGGCCGTCTTCGTAGCGGCGAGTCTCGGGGCGGCCCTGTCCGGCGACGTATGGGTGCTGGTTGTCTTCCGTGCCCTTCAGGCGGTGGGCGCCGCCCTGCTGACCCCCGCCAGCCTCGGCCTGGTGTTGACGAGCGCACCCGCTGACAAGGTGGAGCGGTACGTCAAGATCTGGTTCACCGCAGGCTCGCTGTCCGGGGTGTGCGGACCGATTTTCGGCGGGCTGCTGGTCCAGGTCTCCTGGCGGTGGCTGTTCCTGGTGAACATTCCCGTCGGGCTGCTCGCCATCGCGCTGGCCGCCCGGCTCGTGGCCAACGCCAAGCACGAACAGGACGCCCGCATCCCCGACCTGCTCGGCGGCGTCCTGCTGATCGTCGTGGTCGGTGCCCTGGCTCTCGGCGTGGTGAAGGCGCCCGACTGGGGCTGGTCGGACACCCGGGTCGTCATGTCCCTGGTTGTGGCAGTGGTCGGGTTGCTGGCGTTTCTGTTCCGCTCGTCACGGCACCAGGTGCCGGTAGTCGACCTTTCTCTCTTCCGTGACCGCATCTTCGCCTCGGCGAACCTCGCCGGCATGCTGCAAGTGGCCGCGTTCGGCAGCCTCCTGCTGTCGACGATCCTCTGGCTGCAGACCCACTGGCACTACTCCGCCATCAAAACCGGGTGCGCCAGTCTTCCCGGCCCGATCGGCTTCGCCCTGGCTGCCACGGCCAGTGAAACCCTCCAGCGCCGGTTCCGGATCCCGTCCGGCGTCATCGCGGCGGCCGGCAGCGCGATCGCCTCTGCCGGCATCCTTCTCTTCGCCGTTCTGCTGCACAACGACCCGAACTACGCCTCCGGAGTCCTCCCGTGCTGGCTGCTCTTCGGGTTCGGCGCCGGTTTGGCGCTCCCGACCGTCGTCTCTTCCGCGACGGTCGGTCTGCGCCCCGAGCAGGCCGCCACCGGCAGCGCGATCGTGACCATGTCGACTCAGATCGGTTCGGTCGTCGGCATCAGCATCCTGGTCGCCATGCTCGGCACCGCCTCCGGTGGAGCCTCCCTGGAGACCTATCGGCACGCATGGCTGGTCACGATGGCCCTCATGGCTGTCGCGGGTGTGGTGTCGCTGGGCGTCTCGCAGAAAAGGGCGGTGGCAGTCCGATGACGGCGTCCGTTCCGGCTCAGGCTTACCGCGCCACGGTGCCAGGCAGCGGGCGGGCCCGCTGGCTCGGCCTTCTGGTGGTCTGTCTCGGCGTCATGATGGCCTTCGTCGACGTCACCTCCACCATCTCGGCCCTGGGCGACATCCAAAGCGACCTGCACGTCACCGCGAGCACGCTGGTATGGATCACCAGCGCGTACAGCCTCGCTGTCGTGAGCTTCGTGATGTCCGCCGGGACCTTCGGCGACCTCGTGGGGCGTCGACGCGTGTTCCGTCTGGGTGCCGCCGTCTTCCTGGCCGGCAGCGTGGTCGCTGTCTTCGCCGACAGCGCCGGCATGCTCATCACCGCACAGGCCATCGCGGGCCTCGGCGGGGCAGCCGTGTTGCCGACGAGCCTGGCGATCGTCAGTGCCACTTTCACCGACCCGCACGAGCGCACCTCCGCGATCGGCATCTGGGCCGCGTGCTCCGGAGTGGGCCTGGCCATCGGCCCGATCCTCGCCGGAGCCCTGCTCGAACACTTCTCCTGGCACGCCGTCTACATCGCCAACATCGTCATCGCCGGCGCGGCCCTCCTCCTGGCCCCGGTCTTCGTGGCCGAGTCCAGACACCCCACGCGCAAGCCCGATCTTGCGGGCCTTGTCCTGGGCACAGTGATGACGGCCTCTGCTACCTACGCGATCATTCAGGGTGGCGCCGCCGGATACACCAAGGCGCCGATCATCACCATGTATGTGGTCTTCGCCGTATCCCTGTTCATGTTCGTGCGCGTAGAACTTCGTCACCCCGACCCCATGCTGGACCTGAGACTCTTTCGGAGCGCTTCCTTCTCGGCCGTCATGGGCGTGGCTGCTGTCAGCGTTTTCGGACTGGTCGGTGTCGCCCTGCTCAGCGTGCTCTACATGGAACGCGTGGGACAGACCAGCCCCCTCGACGTCGGCGTGCGCCTGCTGCCGCTGTTCGGAACGTTCCTCCTGGTCACCGTGGTGGCCGCCCGGGTGCTGGTACACCGGGTCGGCCTCACACCCTTGATCACCGCGGGTCTGGTCCTCATCGGAGCCGGGTCTCTCGCGCTGCTCGCGACCGATGCCTCGGGAGGTTACGGGGCGATGTGGCCCGGGCTGCTCATTGCGGGCATCGGCGCGGGCCTCCTGACGGCGCCTTCGACGGCTGCCGCGGTCAACAGTGTCCCGCCACAGCAGGAGGGCATGGCGGCAGCAGCGGTGAACATGGCTCGTCAGCTGGGAACGGTGCTCGGTCCCAGTGTGCTCGGAACTGTCGTCACCAGTCGCTTCCCCCGCAACCTGCATGACCGTCTCGTCGAGGCAGGCATCCCCTCGCCGCAGGCGGACAGGATCGTGGAGGGTGCGTCACACGGCGGCGGCGCGACAGACCTCCCCACGTCCCTCGCTCGCGTGGTGGGAACCGCGGTACCGAGGGCGTTCACCGACGCCGTGCACTTGGGCAACGCCATAGGCGGAGTCGTACTGATCGTCATGGCCGTGCCTGCGGCGCTGTTCGTCCGCCACAAGGTTCACAGTCCCCGGACATCCGCCGAAGCGTAAGCGGTACGTCAACGGGACGGTGTGAGGCGCCCGCAGGACTTCCGGCCGAACAACCTCACCCGGAACAGCCGGTGTTGATCGCTGAGCACAAGCATCAACACCGGCACCGCCCGCGAACCGAGCATCGGTCAAACGGACGGCCGGACCCCCGGGCGACGCCGTGATCAACCATCAGGCCACTTTTAGCCAGACTGAAACCGTGCGCCTGACGCCCCGCGCCAGCGTGCGCGCGAAAAGGAGACACCGCCATGGCCAAAATCCTGCTCAGCATCCACGTGCTGGCGGCGATCCTGCTCATCGGACCGGTCACCATTGCGGCGAGCTTGTTCCCGCGTTATGCACGCCAGGCACTTGCCGACGGACCCGAGCAGCAGTCGGCCGAGGGATCGGTCCGGCTACTGCACCGGATCTGCCGGGTCTACGCCGTGGTCGGCATCTCCGTCCCGGCCCTCGGTATCGGCACCGCCGAGGTGATGGGCGTGATGGGCAGCGCCTGGCTCATCGCCTCCATGGCTCTGACAGCGGTGGCCGCCGTCCTGCTGGGCATCGCGGTGCTCGGCACCCAGGACAACGTGGTCACCCAGCTCGACAAGCCCGACCAGACGTCGACCGCCGCTCAGTCCCTGATCGCCCGGCTGCCCCGCCTGTCGATGATCACCGGCTTGTTCGCCCTCACCTGGCTGATCGTGGTGGTCCTGATGATCGTCCGCCCCGGCTCGACGACAGGCGCATAACGGCTCAACCACCGCGGTGAACCCCGCGCTCCGCCAATGGCTGTTGACGTGGTCGTGCTGTTCAACAGCGTGCGGGTGCGGCCCAGGGCAAGCGGAACTGATCCACTTCAGCCCCCCAGCAGCAAAAGAACTGCAGGTCAATGGGTGGCGATGATGCCGAGTACGGCAGCCGGCAAGGTCAGTCCCGCCAAACCGACCATGATCGGCTGCGCCAGCTGTGGGCACCTGTGCGCAACGTAGATAAGGGCCCCGGAGAACAACAAGCAGAAACCATTTCAGGTGATCTGGACCGTCGAGGCCTGGTCGTCGCTCATTGCGGTGTGCGACCTCGTTGCCGGCCGCGTCGCAGCCCGAGGATCATCGGCTGCTTTTCCTCGCGGATGCCAACTCCCTCCAGGGTCCATAGATCGTGGTGGTTGAGCGGGCGGCCTTGACGGTGACGGTGGTCCACCCGTCGGGCATGGCTGGCTCGGGGCGCTTCCCCAACTCCAGGCCGTTGAGCAGCTGATGACGGTCGAGACGGGCGGCGGTGTATCGCCGCACCGGTTTCACCACCGCCGGCACCCCTGAGAACGCTCTGAAACCGCGCTGAATGGTGGGTCGGCCACGCTCTGCGGCATGACAACGACGGCCCCGCTAGGTCCTGTCGTCAAATTCCCGTCGTCCGCCCGGAGGGCGGGTCCTGCGGCGTCAGGTGCGTGCTCTCGGCGTGCCGGGCACAGGCCCTCGTACTGGACGTACTTGGGTCTGTGCCTGGTGCGGTGAGAGTGCGTGCATGGCGTCGCGGGGCAGACGGGAATTTGACGACAGGGCCTAGGGGCAGCGGCCCGGGAGGGGATCACCATGAACGGCCTGCGACTGATCCGTCGGCACGCGGCCGCTTTCGGGCGCTTCGCCGGGCTGGGCAGCGGGGTCACCCTGGCTGCCTCGGCGGCCCTGGTCCTGCTTTCGCAGTGGATCCCGTGGATGGCGGCGAACGCGTTGACCACCGTCGCCTCCACCGTGGTCGCCACCGAGTTGCACGCCCGCGTCTCGTTCGGCCACGGACGGCCCGGTCTGGCCGGCCATCTGAAGAGCGCGGCAACCATTGCCCTCGGCTGGCTGGTCACGTCCGCCGCGGTCGGTTCGCTGGCCGTGCTCCGTCCCGGCGCCGGACTCGTCCTGCAGCAGACGGTGTACCTGTCGGCCACCGCGCTCGTCGGGATCGGCCGCTATCTCGTGCTGCGTCTGACTGTGTTCGCGGAGCGCGCCCCGAGGCCCCGGACCAGCGGCGGCGTCCGGTTGCGGGCCGTGTACGACGCGGCGGCGTGAGGGCCGTCGGGGAAAGTACTGCGGCCCGGGGTCGGGGCGGGAGGCGCCTCCCTCGGAGGTCGGCAGGAGCGGATGGACGTGGGGGGGGGCGGGGGGGGCGGGGGGGGGTGGGCACCCCCCCCGCGCCCCCCGCCGCCACCCGGCCCGGGGCGGGGGGGGGGAGGGGCGGGGTGGCCGGGCGGGGTGGGGGTTGGACCCCCCCCCCCACGTCGGCCCGGTCCGCAAGGCGGCGGCTCTCGGGGGGATCAGGTCGCGGGTGCCTGCGAAGACCGTGAGCGGGGGAGGAGCTACGAGCCCTGTCGGCCTGTGTCGCGGGTTGGCTGGACCAGATCAACCGAGACGACACCGGACATCCAGATTTCCTGGGCCAGGTCCGCTGTGACTTTCAGTGACCCAGCGTCTCGACTGATCTGGTCGCCCCAGGTCTCAGCCCTGCTCGCAGACCGGATCATGTGAGACGGGACAGAGGTGAAAGACCTTCTCCGCCGGGCCGTCGCAGCGGCCTGGTGAAGCTGGGGGCAGCCCGCCCCGGGGATCGCCGGGGCGGGTGGCAAGCGGCCCTGACATCGGCGGGACGTGCCGGGACTACCAGACGGTGCGGGCCCGGCTGGCGAGGTCAGAAGGTGTAGCGAGAGTGAACCAGTGGATGAAGCTCGGTAAGTAGTGAACCGGCTCAAACCTGGTGGATGAACCAGCGTCACTTCGTGATTCCGGGTGCTGCCCTCGACATGAGGAGCAATTGGCAATGGTTGTGGGTGCGGCCGTTGACGGAGCTTGTGTCAGGGCAGGTGTGCCAGCAGTAGTCTGGTGAGGGATTCGGGTGTGCGGAGCGGCAGGTAGTGGTCGGCGTTCGGAATCACCTCGCCGCGGGCGTCGGGGATGCTGGTGACGAGCCGTTCGGCGATCACACCGATCTCCGGGTGGTCGCGGTCGCCGTGGACCACCAGCGTTGGTGCTGCGATGTCCCCGAGGCGCGCTTCGGCATTGGGGCCCGCGCTGGAGTGCTGTTCGCTCACGACGCGCCGCTTGGCGTTCTGGATCACCATCGCCTCGATGAGCTCTCCTCCAGGAGCCGTGTGGCCCATCGCTGCCCAGATCGACAGTTCCAGCTCTGCCAGGGCTGCCGTGTCCTGCTCCCGGCGCGCCGTGGCGTAGGCCGACAACTCGGGGCTTCGCGGCCAGACGTGACCACTGACCGAGGCGCCGATCAAGGCCAGTGCGGTGACCCGCTCCGGGTGGGTGAGGGCGAAGTCCAGCGAGGTCTCCCCACCCATGCTCAACCCGACCAGGGCAGCCTGACGCAGACCGAAGTGGTCAAGAACGGCGCGCAGATCGTCGATGTCGCTGAACGGCTCACCCGGTGGCGTGGAGCGTCCCAGCCCCCGGGCGTCGTAGCGGATCACGTCGCGGTGACGAGCCAGCTCGGGAACAACGGCGTCCCACAGGCGAGAGTCCATGCCAGCGCCGTGCAGCAGCACCACTGGGCTGCCATGACCGCTGCGCTCGGCCCACAGCCGACCGCCAGCGGGGACAGGTATGCAGACTTCGCGCGGAGCCAAGACAGCCGGCCCGTCAGTGTTCGATATCACGCCGCGATCATTTCAGAACGTCCGACGAGCCGACCACGTTCGAAGCGGGCTCCTGCTCGGACAAGGGCGACGAGGTGGGCTCCGGTGATCGCGCGCCAACGGGCCTGGGCGGACTCGACAAGCTTCAACACCATCGCGAGGGCGGCGGCCGGGCTGCCGGCGCCGCGGGTGACCTTGCCCGGCTGGGCCGGGGACCTGGAGCGCTACCAGGCCCTCATGGAGAGCCTGCTGGCTGCGCCTGCCGCAGCAGCACCTCAGCCTGAGCAGGCGCGTGCCTCAGGGAGCAGCCCACTGCCCGATGACGGCGGTCTGGAGCGGTGATCGCGAGACCGGCCGACAGACGCGTGCCTATGCCACGGCCGGAGTCTCCCGGCCTTGGTCAGGACGAGGAAGAGTCTGGCCACCAGGTGGAGCGCACGCCTGGTGGAACGGGGAGATCGGCTGGCGGACCGAACAGAGCGAGCAATGGAAGGTCATGGCCGTTCCCGAGCCACGCGCGCAGGACCGGCACGCCCTGCGCTTCCTCTTCGTATTCGGCCGCCGTGCCGGTGGTTGACGGTCCCTCAGGGCAAATGGCGTGGGTGTTTGTCATACCGGTGATCTAAGGTCGCGTTGTTCTCTGGGGAGGGGATGACGCATGGCGCGTGGGGGACGGTGGGCTGTGCTGTGCGCGGCCGCGGTGCTGACGCTGGCGGGGTGTGGGCAGCGGGCGGCGCAGGCCAAACCCGGGTTCGAGAGCGCGGAGAAACTGCCGGAGAGGCTCGGAAAGGACGGCACCACCATCCTGGTGGGCGATCCGGACGCGAAGATGACCGTGCACCTGTATGAGGATCCGCGCTGTCCGTACTGCGAGAAGTTCGAGACCACCGGCGGTTCCTCGAAGTTGCGGGAAGCGATGCTCGACCGCCGGACGAGAACCGAGTACACCCTCGCCTCCTTCCTGGACGACCGGGCCGGCGGCAGCGGGTCGAAGAAGGCGGTCAACGCACTGCGCGCCGCGCTGGAGCAGGGCAAGTTCGTGGAGTACCACGAGGTGCTCTACGCCCACCAGCCCGAGGAGAGCACCGACGGCTACACCGACGCCTATCTGCTGGAACTGGCCGGCAAGGTCGAGGGCCTGCGCGGCCCGGAGTTCAACGCGGCCGTGAAGAACATGACGTACCGCTCCTTCGTCACCGCCTCCCAGAAAGCGTACGAGCGGGCCGGGGGAGCGAAGGACCCCGAAGGACCGGGAACGCCCACCGCGGTGATCAACGGCAAGCAGATCCCGACGGAGTACAACGGCCTGCTCTACGACAGCGATGCCTTCGCCGAACTGCTGCAGAAGATCTACGCCAAGCCCTGGGAGTGGGAAGAGACCTCCTTGTGAACCATCGCGTCACCACCGGGGTGTGGTGTGGCCGCGCGACCGGCTTGCTGATGCCGTGCTCCAGCCACAGCCGCGAAGGAGACGGGCGGATGACTCACTGAACCGACCGGGCGGGACTCCAGCCCCGGCCGCACCACGCTGACCGCCGGTCGGCGGCCTGCGTAAAGCCCCTTCAAACGTAAGGATGTTGATGAGACGTAATTCCGTCACCGGTTTAGCCGCAGTGTTCGTTTCAGCTGCGGGTCTGGCCGCATCGCTGCTGGGCGCCGGCCCGGCCGGTGCTGTTTCCGGCCGGCCGGTGCTCACTCTTGACGCGCCGACACCGGCGGCCTTGCCGACTGCTCCTGCCACGGAAGGTGTGTACTTCGACTTCCACACCAAGACCAAGAACCTGACGGCACACGATGTCACGCTGACCGTGGACGCCCGAGGTCTGTCGAAGATCGCCAAGGTGGCGTTCTCGAGCAACTGCACCGCCCATGGCCTGGTCGCCACGTGCTCGGAGTCGTTCGAGTCGGGCTCCAACCCGAACATCGGCCTCGGGTCAATGACCCGGTTGACCCTGACCGCGCTCAGGGGCAGCCGACTGGGCGCCACGGGAACGTACAAGATCACTGGCCGGTCCGCTCATGCGCGGATCGTGGGCGGCACGGGATCGGTCACCGTGGGAGGGCCGTCCTTCGGCCTTGACCACCTCGCCGACCACACCAACCTGAAGGTCGGCAGCAACGTCGCCGAACCGGTCCGGTTCACCAACGTGGGCAACCGTCCGGCCCGCGGTGTGCAGACCGTCCTGGCGGCCTCACCCGGCCTGGACTTCGCCGACCACTACTCCAACTGCAAGTACGGGTTCAACGGCGCGATCCACTTCGCGGAGTGCTACCCCAAGGGTGTCATCAACATCGGCGAGACGGCTGCCCTGGCTGCCCCGGTGCGTCTGCACGTGGGCTCCACCGCCCTCAACACCTACCTCGACGCGCTCACCGCGCCTCTCGGGCAGCCGGGCTGGCCGGACGGGCAGGGCATCAAGTGGACGTGGGGCAAGGGGGTCGCGCTCAAACTGAAGGTGGTCAAGGCGGGCCGGCGGTCCTCGGTCCCGGCGGGCTCCGTCTCCCTGCCGCAGACGGGCAGCGTCACCGACTACTGGATCGCCACCCTGAGGGCCCGCAACACGGCCGACTTCGCAGTGTCCGGCGCGAGTGCTCAAGCCGGGGCGGGCGCAACCGCGACCCTCGCCTTCCACCTGACCGCCAACGGTCCGGCGACCCTGTACGACCGCAGCGGCGGTGAGGGAGTGCCCACCGCCTGGGTGACGCTCCCGCCCGGCACCACCGCCGTCGGTCATTCGGCCAACTGCGCCCCGTGGCAGGAGAACAACCCGGCCGCCGAGGCAAAGGGGCCGTATGTCTGCAGTCTGCCGGGCATCATCGTGCCCAAGGCACAGGTCACCAACTTCTCCTTGACCCTCCGGGTCGACGACGTGGTCACGCACGCCCAGGGCGGCGTCCAGCTGGTCTGGGGACCGGATCCGGCCGACTCCCACCGGCCCGCTTTCGATCCGAACAGCCGTAACGACTCCGCCGTCCTCACCGTGAACTGAGCCACGACCCACGGGCCGTGCCGGGCCCCTTCACCCCGGCACGGCCGAACGGCCTCTCCGCCGCTGTCCACGATGTGGAGGCCGATGCCGAGCAGCGCCTGCTCGGCATCGGCGCGCGAGGCACCACATGAGCCAGAACGCGGACTCGTGAACAGATCAGCACCGGCACACCGGCTTCCGGGCCGTAACAGACCGGGCCAGCGTCGCGGCGACGGCCATCGCGGTCCGCGCGCCTCCGGGGGTACAGCGGTGCGAGCAGCCCTCTGGTGTACCGCGGTCAGGCGGGTCGCCAGCCCCAGGCCCTGGCTGATCGATTCCAAGGGATCGGCTGCGCGCATAGAACGAGGGCGTCCAACGTCAGTGCGTGAAGACAGAGTTGGACACCCTCGTGACCTCTCAGGTCAGGTGGCTCCGCCACGCCCATTCCCACCTGCGGCATCTCTTCCCGTACTTGCCCAAGCAACCCGGGCTACAACAAGCGGCTGCGCAAAGCCGTCGGACTGCTTCGGCGTGTCACCCGGCTCCTGGCCACCGATACCTCGGTGTGGAGCGACGACGCGTGGATGGTGGACTCCACGCCGGTGGAATGCGGCCGTTCACGCGAGACCGTCAAACATTCCGACCTGGCCGGATGGGCCGAGTACGGGTACTGCGCCAGTCACGGCCGCTTCCTTTGGGGCCTGCGGCTGCACCTGGTGTGCACCCGTCAGGGCCTGCCGGTCGCGTTCGCCCTGACGGGGGCCAAGGCTGACGAGCGCGAGACCCTGCTGGATCTCCTGTCCGACGAACCCGGCTTCGTCGCCGCGCGTCCCGCCCAGACGCTGATCGGCGACAGGAACTACTTCGGCCGGGGCTTCGAACACGAGCTGGCCAAGCAGGACATCCGGCTGCTGCGGTCGGTCCGCAAGACCGAGCCGGAGCGGCCCGGCGCTCCCCTCTTCAAGCCGTTGCGGCAGGTCACCGAGTCGGTCAATGAGACCTTCAAGGGCCAACTCGATCTCGAACAGCATCGAGGGCGCACGCCCGGCGTTCGGATTACTCGTATTGGTTGCCCCTTGCCTACTTGGCGGATCCGACCACCAAGGCGAACGGCTCGGGAGCGTACGACCCGCGCTCAGAACCCGACGACAACCCGGAAGAGTGCGGGGTCGGCGATGGCGAAGTCAGGGGAGGAGGGCAGGCGCTGTTGGAAGCGGGGGTCGTTGTCTGCGGTGCGCCATGCGTCGGGGCTGTCCCAGTGCGCGATCCAGACCAGCTGGAAGCGAGTGTCCGGGGCCACCGCACGGTGCAGCCGGTTGTCCCGGAAGCCGGGCGCCTTGCTCAGCAGCTCTGCGCGGCCGAGCCAGTGAGGCAGGAATTCATCGATCCGCTTGGCGGGCAGCTCGAAGGCATTGACGAAGGTGATTCCCGGCCCTTCGCCCGAACCGTTTCCCACTGCGCGGAATTCGGCCGCCACCTCGTACCATCCGCCGTGCACGGTGGCATAACTGGCGGCGGTGGCTGCCGACGCGGTGAAGCCGGGATTCGCCAGAGCCTCGTCCCGGGCCTCGATGCTGTCCCAGTGCGCCACATTGACCAGGCCGAGCCGGGACTCCGGGAACAGTCTGCGGTGTAGCCGCGCATCCCGGAAACCGGCGGCGGTGTGGATGAGCCCGACGCGCTCCCGCCAGCGTGCGATGGACTCGTCGATCCGGTCCTCGGGCAGTTCCCACGCGTCGATCAGGGTGATTCCGTTATCAGTCACCGCACCATCGTGAAATCTCAACCCCACTTCAGGTCAAGATGATCCGGTCGCGCTACCCGGCGAGCGACGCAACTATGTCCACGACCCGCCGGCGCTGGTGAGGCTCCTTCGCCACTGGCCGACCCATCCCCCGATCCCTGATTACCGACCACTGACCCCTCGGAATCGATCATCTGGGCAAGGGCGTCGGGAGGGCGGGTGGTGGAGGACGAAAGGTCGACGTCGAAGTCCCCTGCGTCCGCAGGGACAACGCCTCTGCCGCAGTCATGGCCATGGGCGACCTTCGAAATGCCCCCGCGGGTGCGGGGACGACACGGCGCCGTGCCCGCCGATCCACCGCGTGAACGCGAGCTACCCCCGAAGCAGGCCTGAGGCCGCCGTCGCACCTGCCGCCTGCTGAGGGCAACCGACGAAATGGGGCTCCCCAGGCGACCGAGTACGTC